>JAFEAY010000027.1 GCA_018266175.1 Candidatus Dependentiae bacterium | reverse complement strand
CACCGTAATTACCGCCGATATTAAGCTTGAATACCCTGTAGGGATTACCGTATAGCCTGCGGACATTATCATCCTGGTCAGAGAATACAACATCATCGCTGGCAGGCTCCATAGTCATCCAGTTGCTATCAAAACGCAGGAAAAAGGACATGCCGAAACGCTCCCACATGATATTGAAAGCGTCATAAGAATTGCGGTAACGGATACGGACCGTTTTGGGATGGCTGGCACGCAGCCACATTACCTCACTGATATAGTCCTCATCGGCTACATCCTCCTCATTATCGGGATCCTGGTAGTGTACGTGTACGAAAAAGCAGTAATAGCCCTCAGGATGCGTGCCTGAAATGAACTTATGCAGGTACCCGTGCACATCCAGATCGTAGGTCTGGCCGTTATCTGCCGTATAGGGGAATTGATAAGAAGTGATCGGCGGGGCAAAATCTATATGGCTAAGAGTTGCAACCGTAGTAAGCTTGCCGGTATAGGGATCTACAGAACATAGGGTAACGGTTACTACGCCGTTGCTATAGAACCAAAAGTTCTGAGGATCTGTGAATTGCACCTTTTGACAATAGTACTGTTGCAGGTTGAAACGCTGCTGCTGTTGTATGAACGGAGCTTTATCGAACTGGTGATAATGAAAAGCAGTTGGCAGGGCCTTGTTGTAAGGCGCCATCCTGATATTGTTTATCGGGGGGAAATACGTGATCTTATCAGCCATCGGTTCAAAATTACCGTTGGGCTGACAGGGGATAAAAATGCTATAGACGCAATAAAGTGCAGGGGCCTAAAAGACCCCTGTGTGTTATATTTGCTTTGCCAAACAAAATATAATATGATAAAGTTCGTTGTTACCCGCAAGCTGGGCAAGGAAGGAGGTATTATTAACCAGGTTGATTCCTACATAGAAGGGCATATGCAAAAACATATTGACCTGTTGACTAAAAACGTTCAATCAACACAATGCGATTCGCACCCGGCTTTTGAAAATGAAGTAATTGTTGACATAACGCCGAAAATGAAATACATTATTCAGAAAGTGTGCTGTAAGGAGTTTGAAACAACCGTTTTGACACCTCTGATAGATCATTTAAACAAAGATCGCTGAACGCCTTATCATCATCGGCAGATATTTTACTCCCATCCGGCATAATAAACTCGAAATCCCGCAGTTTATTTATGCTGTCCTGGAAATTTGTTAGTGCTTCCCTGAACTCTGCCATGTTTACCGGCAAAATAATGTTACCGCCCATTAAACAAAATTACCGTTGGGCTGACAGGGGATAAAAATGCTATAGACGCACATCCTTATATCCTAAATCCCACTCCAACGAGAGCGTTATAATAGAAGTAATGAACGTTCAAACCTTTTACAGGCTGGGCATTAATATCTGTATAATTCAATCCGTCATGATTAAACACAGCCAAATTGTAGGATAGATCTGCCAAAACAGCGATATTTTTACTGAAGTATTTATCTATACCAACATGAATGCCGGCAGTAATACCTCCTTTAAAAGAATAGGAAACCGAAGTTAATACCTTGTTTTCAAACTGCAGCTTACCTTCTTTTATGTTCCCGTTAATATAACCGGCTGACAATCCTACCCTGACAATAGAAAAATGCCTGTATGCAATAGCCTGGAAGCTAGTAGCCGGATTACCGTAAGTATAACGGACGTTATTATATCTGATATTTATGGGTTGGATAGTTGAATTGAAGCCAATCTCCCATTTTTTGAAGCCGTACAACACATTTACAGCGCCAGCAAAATTAACGGGTGTAGAAGTTGATTTAGAATAAAAATGCCCATCATGTTTGGGGTTGCTATTCATACCGATACCAGCCATCAGATCAACGTTAAGCTTAGCGGTACAGGGAAGAGAAAACAAGCAGACGGCAACGAGGGGAAAAAGTTTCATATAATAATTTGGTGCAAGTTATATATTTTTCAATGTTGATAGATCGGTATCCGGTGTTAACAACAGTTTGAACTGGTAAATATCGTTCTGAGCCGGCTTTATACCGGCTGAAACAATGAAGCCTTTGTAGTACACGCCCTTATATTTCACCTTCACCACAGAGTAAGGGTTTGCCATTATGGCTGTAATGAGCGTAGTAGGGGGCTGGCAATCAAACTCAATATACCACGGCTTGAACAGCGGTAGGGATGGCCTATTAGGAAATGAGGCTACCGGTATATTGGCATCTTCATCTACAATAGGGCCAAAGAAAGCCGTTTTTACTTCATAATTTTTATCTGTGGTCTGGAAAGTGATCGTACCATCGACGGTATTAGGTAGCAAGCTATAGATGTAAGCAAGGTTGCGGATCATACAGCTCTTGGGAGACAGGCCAAAGTTATAAGCGGTATCTGCCGATATCAGGCCTTGTTTTATACCTTGCCTGCGAAGCAAATTGTATTTACCGTTGGTTTTAAAGGGGTCTATCTCCAGTGCAAAGATGTTGTTATCAAATTTACTATCCGTAGTAGGCTTCAGGTACCTGTTATAACGCATATATTCCACTCCATACATGTCGGCCCTGATAGAATTGACAAGTTTTAGCTCATTTGTAGGCCGACGAACGGGTAATTTATATTGCTGGCTGGTGTTGAACTCGTCCTTACCATTCAACAGATCATAAGTCTGTGGTTCCCATCCAATGGTTACAGTACTAACCAGCAGGTCAGCTGCCGCGTAGAGCTTGAAATTAGTAACGTCTTCAACAGTTACTGCGATATTGTCCTTGTTGAAGATGGTCTTTAACTTCTCTACTCGTAACATATTACCATCGGCCTGCACCCCACAACTCCAAGTATTCAACACAAAATCCCGTAACATGGCGTAAGATACCTTCATGACAGGATTGTCCAGGCCTCGGAGCGCATCCCCTGAGGTTAAAACTGTATGCCATGGGATATTGTTGATGTTTATATTGTAATCTTGCTGTGTAGCCCCTGCAGCAGTAAGAATATTGCTTTGCAGGGTATATTTGCCATTCGAGGCTTTCTCGATAACCTTCTTTAATACATGAAAGAAGCGAAGGCAATTCGTGTCGTTTGCCGGTACCCTGTCGAAATACTCAAAGGTGATAGAGCTATTGGCATCATAATTCCAGTTCACAACATTAATGGAAGGCACACCACTACCACCGAGATCATATACATTCGCTACTAGGTAAAACAGATCTCCTACACCAGGAGTAAAATTGAAGGATCCGGATACATGAAAATGCGTTCCAAAATATGTTACATTGTTCGTCTCATTGATAAACTCGTGAACAGTAGAGTTAACACCAGCTGCTGTCCGTTTTGCTAAATATACTTTAACACCTGTAGTGGAGAAGTCGGCCGTTCCAGCACTGCCATCAGATATCTGTAATCCAAAATCAAAATCGACTGTAACCTGCCGATCAGTTGAAGCCTGGTATATATGCTTACCTTGCCCAAATACTTGAGTAGTTGGGTTTGAGTATTTAAACCACCCCTGTGAACGCACATCCAACTGATTAAGCGACTCTACGATTATTAGTGTTGTATCTAATACATGGCCGAGACAAGGATTATTACTGGGATCTGTACCATTGGTTACACCCCAGGTAGCTTTATTTTGCAGTTCTGTTCCATCCATATTAACAACAATGGCGTCATTATCGGTAAGGGGGATCTCATATATTGTAGATTCTATCGACTTCAGGAACTCTGCAATACCATTGTCCATGAGGTTAACGGTAACGGTCCATTTACCCTCACGGGAATCCATATACTTTGTAAAATCAACTTCTGCTTCAGCAAATAATTGAAATCCCTGAGTATAGCTTTTACGTTTCAGGATCACCAGCTTGGCATAAGCCTCATATCCTTTGTCAATGACTAGACAACGCAATATTTGCCCCATACTTAAGCCGAACTCAGCAGGTAATGTGTACACCCGGACAAGACCAAACTCAGTAATCTTTCTTTCGATCTTAATTTCGGTAGTATTCCATGATACCGGAGATTCATGCGCATATATAGGATCATCCTGTACAAGCACGCGGTCTCCCTGAGTATAATAGTATTTCCCATTCTCGTCAACCAGTGCATATTTGAAGTTGTCCATTACAGTTTACTGTTTATGTAGTTAGACCATTGCCCGCCGACGATATGTAGTGATGGTACTGGCTTTCTTTCGATAGCCTTCGCTACATTTTTAAGGCCTGACATCATCTGATCGGTATGCTTCTGAAAGGAAATCTGAAGATCATCCGACTTATTTCTTGTCTTAAGGAGCGGGATCAGCATCGCGTCTGTATATCTATCCAGATGCTTCACGGTATCACCCTTCTCCAGATCTACAATCATCGGCCTATCTGCTATGAAGGATCCATTCTTTGTAGTCACAACCTCTGGTTTACCACCCTCACCAACCAAAGCCGGGCCGTCTGCGGGGTGACCACCAACAGGAGTTTCATTGGCATACGCCGGCAGCGGAGTTGCCACCACTTTCGCAAGCTGCAGCGCACCAATTGCACCATGTGCTATGGCGAGAGCCTCTCCATATATCGGGATCTTTAACGCAGAAACGACCGCTTCAGCTGTTTTCGCAATGATACTGGCTATAGATGCGGCTTTCTCAAATTGTGCCTCTCGTCGTTGTAATTCCCGCTTACGCGCTTCAATAGCCTCCTGTTGTTGAGCATAGTCAAGGTTTATCTGAGCGATCTTGCGGGTTTTCTCATCCTGACTGATCACTTCAGTATTGACCAGGTCGATCTTCTTTTGTTTTTCAGCGTCCAGAGACGCCAACAGATCATCCTGCGCCTGTATCTGTTGGTCATAAATCGATTTAGCGATCGCCGCTCCAGTATCAATGGCCTGATCTCCAGCTTTCTTCCATAATTCCTTTTCCTCTTCCAGATATTTCTTCTTTTTTTCCGCAACTTCTTTGTCAATTTCTTCCTGCTTTTTGGCGAAGTCTATTTGTATTTGCAGGCGGTTGCTTAATTCTTCCGTTTCATTCTCTGTTACGGTCTTAGCGCCTTCAACAACACCGGTATTATGGTCGTCCATGGTCGCTCCAACTTTCTTAAACGCCTCGTCATAAACTTTCACGAGCTTCTCTAACTCAGCTTTTTGCTGTGCTACATAGTCATCTTTCTCAATATCCGGCTTTGTGTCATTTTTAAATGCAGCCCGAAGGTCTCTCAGCTTCTGGAGATAATCCTGGTAGTCCTTTTGCCTTTTTTCCAACAGTTTTTTTGCATCATCTGCAGCCTTTTTCTCTTCATCCTTTTCCTCTTTTATATCCTGGTAATGTAGCATCACCTGAGCGTGCTGCGCATCAGAAAGAGACTTCGATGCTTGTTTTTGTATCTCTACAGCATCATTATAGGCTTTGGCCTGTTCTTCAGATGGTTTTTCCCCATCCTTGGATAATTTTTTCTTTATCGCCTCGTAATTTTCAAGGTTGGCATTTGCCTTATCAAGACTTTCCTTTTGTAACTCCACAACTGCTTTTGCATCTTCCTCTTTTTGTTTACGGATAGCCGACGACGTAGCACCTTCAGCTTCCATCTGAGCAATAATTTCATCACTCTGCTGTTTATAACCTTCAATGAGATCATCCTGGTATTGTTTTTGAAGTTTAAGTTGTTCATTTAACGCTTGTAGTTTTTCTGTCTCCTTATCTGTCTCTTCCCCCCACTTAGCCATTGCGGCGGCTGTAGAAGATATCAAAACAAGGATAGCGCCAAGCCCGGTACTTATTAATATGCCTCGTAAAGCAGTCATGGAGGCTGTTGTGGCCTGTGTAGCGTAATTCCACAGCCATTGAGCCGCAGCGACCGCTTTTGTCCGTATCTCATTAAGAAATAACATAGTGCTACTTTCTTTCTGAAGAGCATTAGCTATCTGTTGTACGCCTACTACCAACGTCATTACCGCCTGCAGCTTCTGCATGCTTTTTTGAAGATCCTCATTGTTCTGACCAAAAAGTTCTGCCGTTGCTGTGCCAATAGCAAAAGAGCCTGCCAGTAACTGCACAGTACCTACCAGTCCGTCTAACGTATGTGTATCAGATGATAAGTGTTTTACTTCGGCTCTTAAATCCCCCACTCTATCCTTTAACTCCGCTGTTTCTGCAAGTAATAACCTAAATGTCTCAGTATTCTCCAGCCCTGCTGCTTGCATAGCCATGAGCGCGTTTTGATTATTGCGGAGCTCTCCGGTAGCAGAAGCAAAACCTGCCGCCTGGTTCTCGACCAATTGAGTAAGAAGCGCCTCTTCTTTTTGCAATTGAATGATAGTGGTGGTATGCTGTTCGCCTGAATTATTATTTTGATCGATTGCTTGCCTTACACGTTGCAACTCCTGCTCTAAAATGGTAAGAGCCCCAGAATAATTACCTATATTGATCTTTTGCTGCTGGTATTTATCTACGTTCTCTTTTATGAAGGCATTATAGCGGTCAATCTCTGCATTAAGTTCATTCTGCCGGGCTTTGCCTTCTGTGGTTGCAAGATTTAAAGCATTACGTTCTGTGGTCATTTGCTTAACCCTGGCGCGTGCTTCGTCGATACTGTTGGACGCTGCTTTTTCCAGTTCTGCTTGTTGCTTTAACTGTGCATTCCGCTCTTGTTGCGATATTTTAAGAGTAGCAAGATTCTTAGCTGCTTCACTTTCTGAAGCATTTAGTTTAGCCTGAGTGATAACGAGCTGGTCTTGCAACTTTTGATACTCTTTAAGCGATACGGTAAGCTCATCCTGCTTTTGCTGATAGGTATCGATTTGCTTAACAGCAGTAGCTAGTGTGGTACCATCTGACGAACCTCCAAAACGGATATTACGGCTCTCTTTTGCAAGCTCTATGACTGTATCTCTGGCTACGCCGAGCAGGGCAACCACCTCTTTGAGGTCTTCCTTGGCCGGTTCCGGGATGAGTTTATCTACATCAAGCGTTGACATTTTCTTGTGGATTTGTGGCTTTCGCCAGTTTATTATATTCTTTACACGCCATACCGAACTCATAAACGGTAAGTTCAGCGGCTGCTTTCCTTGGTGGCATACCCGTGCAGAGCCCTAAATGCTTCTGCAGCGCCATCAGTGACTTATAAAACACTTCTTTTGTGGGCGTCTGCGATTCTTCACCGGTTTGCTGCAGATAGCTTTCTACATCAAGGCTTTCTGAGCCTAATTCGCCACGCACCTTAATAATATCTTCCTGGTATGTCTCCTCAGTAAAGGGATAGTCGTATTCCTCGTCGCGTAAAAGGTCGATAAGCTCTTCATCATAGCCGTTTTTCTCCAGCAGGTATAGTAAGGCTTCAACAGCCAGCCTTTTGAGCTGGAAACGGTGAAATTCCACACCATTGACGATATGAAAATTGGATTTGGCGTCATTCATATTCTCCAGATGCTGGCTTTTAATGACAATCCATGCTTCTGCAAGATCCGCAGGTGAGGGATCGCCGTCAATAACCAACCGCTGCATATTGTTATCGCACACACAATCAATGAATCTATCCAGTGTCAGCTGCTCAATCGATGTATATACGGTCCACTTCGGTGAGTGCATTAGCCCCGGTGAGGCAATCGCAGTCTGGTTTTCGGAATCCATAGGAGTTGCGGCTGGGGTTCTGGACGATGACAAGCGTTCCTGTGTATCCGTTTGCCTGTGCCCAGGTCTTAGCTTTTTCTTTTGTTTTTTCGATGTCGCCATACTTACGTTTATACTCGGAGTTGTTACAATGGATGCAATCGCTCATTATTTCAGTTTTGCGCCCGTCAACTGGGCTATTTTTAGTACCACAGGCGGTTTTAAGATATCCGCCCATGCTGTTTTTTCGTTTTCAGGTTGCAAGCCGAAGATGCTCTCACCATCACGCTCTACCAGGAACTCCACTTTAGGATCAGAAGCATCAAATATGATCTTACCATCAACCCTTACATCACTGAAAACACTCTCCTGAAACTCTCCCGTAAGCCTGAAATCGGGGTTTCCAAGGCCCGGTAATGGGTTCATTTGATGCTTTACGCGCGCATATTTTGGGTTTTTATACTTCTTCAGCTTCTTACCATTGGCTGTTTCACCTTTTTCGTACAGCTGTTTACGGTTGAGGTCGGCCAGTTCCTTCTCATGGTCAGCAGCGGCCTGCGTGCTTTCTTTGCGCAGGTCAATACCGGCCCAGCTATCATACAATGCCTCGAAATTGCTGATCCAACCCATAATCTTACGTAATAAAGGGGTACACTGCTGCACCCCTTTACAGATCAATAATAAGGGGCTTATTTACCCTCTGTTTGCTTGTCGTCCTGCTTAGTTGCAGGTGTATTTTTTACCTTTTTAGCTGGTACAGCATCTGCCTCATTAGCGGCTTTGATGTCATTGGCTTGTTTCCAAACCTCTTTAAGCATCTTTTCACGCTGTTCTGCGGATACATTCTGATAATGCTGCTTGCCTGCTTTGGCTAAAAATGTGGTCTCGTCCTGGTAATCTTCGAAGAAAGATAAAGGCCAGTGTACGCCTTCGAACCTAAAATGTGTTTGTTGCATATTGCTTTTTTAGAATGTTAACAATTACGGGTTAGTGGCTACAACAGTTGCCGGTGCGATAGCCTCAAAATACTTCAGCCCGTTTGTTGCCAACTGGCTTACAGTATTCAATGTTATCAGCATATCTGCTCCATCCACGTAGTCTGTGTCTGCAAGGCTTGCACTGAGTACTACGCTTTCGCCATCGGCAGATAATGCCGCCGTGAAAGTCACCGTAGCGCCTGTAGCTTTGTTGGTGAATAGAAAGTTAGTAGCTGTAGCAGCCGCAGTTCCCAGACTTTTAACGATATTAAGCGTGCGGCCTCCAGTGTACAGCTTCAGTACATGTTGACCATCCGCAGTGCCGGGAGTAGCTACGATCTCCACATCCTGTACGCCTTTGAGCTTGGTAAGATCAAAATTGCACTTGGTGGCAAAGAAGTTTTCGTTCATCTCAGCGGCATTTTCAAAAGCGATCATGCCTTTGTACTCAGAAACCGCTTTTGATGTGGCAGGCTTATAGTCGTACGCGAAGAGCATAGACAAAGTATAGCCCGTCATATCCTGTGCAATATCAATATCTTCGGTACCCATCAACACATTGTTGCGGTCGTAAGGGAAAAGAAGATAGTTCTGAGGCTGATTGTTAAAGCTGATAAGCGCCTGGTGATAGTATTTACCGCCCTGAATGATCTGGTATTCACCGGCCAGATGCATACGATCTGTTGCTACCATCACACCATTAGGCAATGTTTGTGTCTGTACAGCAGTAGATTTATCAACCCAGTCTTCCAGACGGCCAATATGGTGCCAGCGAAGCGCGGGGTTATTGTGCTGCAGTTGGGCGTTAATAAACGCCTTTAAGGTGTCCTGGTCTACGCGGCTTGCGGCGGGTATTTTTGCGTTGCCTAATGGGGCAAGGAAAAACCCAAGCCAAACGGAAGGATCAAATGGACAATCAGGCTTGCCTGTATTTTTGTTCGACCTGATGCAAGGAACTTCTATCATTGTATTAGAATTGAAAGCGTTAAAAAATAGTTTTAATGAAAATCGCCTGACATGCAGCACGACGTTTGAATAATAGGCAACTCTATATTCGTGATCTCAATACCATCAATATAATCTGAAGATGCCCCGCTTATGTTTAGGAAAGGCCTGCGGCCAATATCATCCCTGATAGAACGCGACAGTTTCAGATCTCGCTCACTCCTTACCGGGAAATAGCCTGATGCTAACAATTGCTCAATAAAGCAATCGTACAACGGCAACAGGACCTTACGGAAGGAACGTTCATAGCGTTCTGAAGACTTCAGATCGTCAGTAGTATGATGCGCTATACCTATCTTAGGCATTGCGCGTCTATAGCTTCCGGGGCCATCACCTTCTTTCTCAACAAATGGCGTTACCAGGAAGATCAACGGATATTTTTCATAACATTTGGATCTATCCTCATCGAATTGCTTCAGAGTTTCTTTTAGTTGAGCTGCCGGGCCATATTGATAATTAATAGTCCTGATATCGCTATCGACCTTTTTCAAGGTTTCCAGCATTTCACAGGAAACAGCCTGAACAACTTGCCCTATCATTTCTACTAACTCCATCAGAGATTATATATGTTGATAGGGTGAAACAAATCGGTGTCTAACCGGCAATCTGTTGTAAACTCGGGGTATACCAAAATGCCGTTAACATCTTTCTTGTTGAGCAGGAAATCATGTAGCGCACAGTTTAGCTGTACCATTTCATTCCAACCGCGGCTTTGCTTACTTGCTCCGGAAACGTTTACAGCGCCATTCTCCTCATCTTCCCTTTCCCCGGTAGGCGTTGTCTTGGATGCATTATCCCTGGTAAACCAGTAGTAAACATAGTTTACAATCGGATTGGCCTCGTCGATCGTTATAAATCCAGTCCATTGTTGTGTAACACCATTTGCATCAACGTAGCTATCCCCCTCTTTCAGCTTTGTCCAGCGATCTTCAACCGGATCAGCAGCTAAACCATCAGTAAAGAGCTTGGAGAATGCATAGCCCAGCACGCCATTCAGATACTTTTGTTCGTACTTAGTGATGAACATATCAACCTTGTTACGAACGGTTTTCTGTCCGAGCTGGGCTATGTGCGTTTCCCCAAAGAAATATGAGTTGTCTACGAACATTAGTCTTTTATACCTAATATTTGATTGCCAAAAACCAATGTTCCGGTAGATATCGCACCGACTCGTACCTGTTTTACTTTTACCCCGGTACAGTGCCATTGCGCAGATTGATCCCCGGAAGCATTAGCGATAGTAACACTATCCTGTGTGGTAGTAACGCCGCCAAAAGCACAGGGGCATTCCAGGTTATTCCAATGCGATCCATCCACGGTGCTTTGCATTATGAAGTAGTACGATCCAAACGATGCAGCACTTACCTTAGTGGCCACTGCCTGAACAGAGAACACGCCATTTGTGCCCACAGTGTATTTATCAGGCAGATAATACCAGTTGGTTTGTGCGTTTGTATTAGTGTCCTTATAAGGAGCTACCGCCGCACCGGCAGTCTCTGTAGCCTTCGATTGAGCGGATGCTGCATAGGCTCCACAGATAAGCAGGCCAGTAGCGAGAACAAGTATTTTTTTCATTTAGTTAAAATTGAATGTTGAACAATAGTTTTACGCTTTGGGCTTACCCTTGCTTGATTTAGGCTTTGCGGCCTTATCTTCAGAGGTTGCCGTGTTTTGGGTAGGCTCACCCGGTTTACCGTCTATGTATTCAGCATATCCGGCATCCACCATACGTTGTGCATGTGTAGGCGTCATCTTTGCCTCTTTACCTTCTGGTATGCCGACAGGGTGAGCCTTAATGAATTTTACGTGTCGCATAATTATTCAGCTTTTTTCAATGCTACCAGCGCAGCAGCCACATCTGAGCATTTCATGAACGCATTTTTGTTCACGTTACGGATCAGCAGGTTCATACGACGGTAAGCCTTCATTGTAACTGTTTCAGTTTCGAAGTTGTCGTTATTTTCATAAGACAATTCGATAGTAATACCACGACGATTGTACAGGGTAGCTTTGGTGCTATCAAACACATAGCAGCTATTTGCAGGCACGATCGGGCTTGTAACCACACGCATGTTATCGATGGTGTACTCTGTGTTACCTACTTTCACCACGAACGGAGGCAGCAGGTACTGGTTGTTCTTATCCTTAACAAGCATATTTTTATACTTGTCAATAGTGTTCCAAAGCACTACGTTAGGCATGTAGCTGTTATCCTGGCCCAAAGCGATGATCTGAGAGGCCATAGCGACAACCAGGTCGAACATATTAGGTTCCTGTACAGATCCAGCCCAAGGATCAATGGTATTACCTAATGTATTGGCAGCATCGAACTCAGAAGCTGCTTCGTCTACAGAGTGCAGGTTAGGATATACACCATCGTCAGTTAACAGGCCTGCGTCTACCTTCAGCGTAACAGAACTGTCGATCAGGTTACGAACTTCACCTTCTACGAAATCGTAATCGTCCATCATATCCTGGCAGATATCCAGAAAATCACGAACCTTTGTGATCTGGATGTTTCGTTCTTTCCATTCCAGCTTTGTGTTATGGTTAGAAGCAGCACAACCGGCAACGTTTTTAGCATCACGCACAACTGATTCCTGATCCATGTATTTGATAAACTCCTTAGAGGTGTTTACTACAGGGAACAGAGGCTCAATAGCTGCCTGCCTTACCGGGATCTGGCCGATACCTGGTGCATAATCGCCGATGGTATGTGTTTGGATATCTGCCGCAGTTTGCGCAGCTTTTACTTCGATCTCCAGCTTACCGGATTTGTTACCACCTTCCAGGAAAGCTTTGATCTTCGCTTCGTTCTCTTTCAGAGCCTTAGCGATAGCGCCTGTTTTATCCACGCCTTCAACACGGTTTTTCAACTGATCGAACAGTGCAGCATGTTTCTTTACAGATTCCTGAAGCTCTTCAATAGTTTTGTTGCCCTTTTCAGCAGCTTCTTTAGCTTCCTTGGCATCTGCTTCCAGTTGCTCCTTGGCTTCTTTGATGGCTTCCAATTCACCATTTAGCTCTTTAGCCTGCTCATCCTGCAGCTCAATGAATTGCTGGGTACCTTCGTCGAGATCATCCCACTTTTTAGCCTTTTTCAGTTTAGCTGCTACGCTAACCAGGGCAAGGGACGTACCCATTAGTTTAACGCCTGCCGCTTTAGCGTTTGCAGACGACACGGCAATAGTAGCTAATATGCTGGAAACGATAAGAGCACGTTTTAAGCCGCGATTGATTTTCAGTTTAATCCTTTTCATTACTGAATTAGTTTTTAATTGTTTGCATTATTGATTTAAGATCGAATGATGTGCCTTTCTTTCGCGGCTCCTCCTCAGTGCTTTTCAGCGGCTGATTCTTAGTGCTCTCAGATACATCAAGCGTCGGTGTTAACTCGTTTGCGCCGAACAGAACGGCAGAATTTTCATAGAGCTTTATCTCGGTAACGGCCCAGAAATAGCCCTTAGCTTCAATCAGATCCTGGTTGATAACTTTACCGGAATACTTCTTCCATGCGTCATGCTCAACCCCATAATCAGGATCGTTAATACACAGCTCTATCTTCACATACATCAGGGCAATAGAGTGCTGTTTTACATGGCCTTTTTTGTACATCAGGAATACCTTTTCATTGTAGGCTTCCTGCACGTCGCTTTCCATGATGAGGCATTGTGTAGATCCGGCTTCTTTAAGGCCCAAGTCTTTTAACAGTACCTCCTCGGCATAAAGGGCTTGCACATCACCAACAATAGCCTCAATACTGTGATTATGGTCAAAGATGTGAGGGATCATACCTTTGCGCTCCTTCATGGATTTGTTCCAGCAGTCAGGAAACAATACATCCATAGCGCTATCACACCAAAGAGCGGCATTACATACCACTTTCACACGCAGCGAACCGATATCATCAGGCAGATCATTGGCAGTAGCAGCCTTTATTGTCTTATCTTCCTTTACGGTAAATAGCGCAGGCGCATAGCTAACAGGCTCACAACATTTTAAAATGCCTTTCTTCTGAGCGATAAGGAGTGCCTTATGCTCAATAAGGAAGTCAAACAGCTGTTTGCCCTTCAGATTATCTGGTATGATGATCCTTTTCATCTTTGGTTACGATTTTGTTGCCCTTTATAGCCGCCTGCTTTTCTGCAATAGATGCCTGAAGGGCTTCTTTGTCTACAGCGGGCTTAGTTATTTTGGTTTTGGTCTTGTGCATTGTTACCGTCATTTGCGTTACCACTACTATTTCCACCACCCTTCACGCTGATTATGGCTTTTACCATAGCCTGTTCTTCGGGTGTCATTTCAAATATTCGTTTCGTGTAAAGCGGTATGTTAGTAGCCTCTAATCCAGATGCCACTATCCAATCATCCAGTGTTATGATACCATGCTGAAAGCGAACACGGTTTGTTTCATTGTTACGCCAATCCACATCAGATTTCTCTTTCTTGTTCTCCTGTAGATCTTCTACGTGGTCGAAAGAAGGATACAGATAGTAACCTTCATCGTTAAGCTTCAGGATGGTGGAGAACAACACAGCCAACTGCATCGCTTCAGGTATCGCCACATTAGTAAACAGGCCGCGCTTTGCTTGCTTCTGGTTCTCATACGTAGCGCCTTCAGATCTCGGCTTTAGTTCACGAGGTACACGCAACGCTGCATATATTGCATCTGAGGAAGCATCTGTTTCGGTAAATGGTTCCAGCTCTTGGATACTCAGGCCAGTTCTTATAAAATCTACGGGTAGCGATGTGATAGCGATCGGGCTTTTACCGTGCTTTAGCCCGTAGGTGTTATGATAATCTTTAAGCAGCTCTTCTTTCTCGGTCTTGGTTAACGCCATCAATCCTGATGCGTCTCCTTTCTTACTGACTAAAAAGCCTAACGAGCCACGTTTCACATAGATGACATTCCTTGCCTCATATACCGCCATGAGGTTACTCATAGGGTAGTGACAGGCGATCAAAGGACTCACACCTTCAAGGAAATCAGCCGCAATACCGTTTTCGTACACCGCAGGGTTAATGTCTACAAAAGCATCATGCAGGATATTTTCTGGAGCTATCTTCAGCCTATCACGTCCTGCCTGAAAGTCATAATACTCCACCAGATCAGACGCGCCGGTAGCTTGCAGGTAATTAGGCCGGTTGGGCTTAATGCGTGTGGTAGTGTATTGTGGTGGTAGTAGCCATAAGTTTACCACATTAGCCATTTTGACAGTTAGCGTCTCCGGTACATAAGCGTAGATATAGCGATTGCCCGTTACGTATTTGTACACGATAGCATTATACACCAACTTCTTCCAGTCCTGTTTCCAGTTTGGCTTGTTGTATAGCTGGTTCCAGACCTTGTTGTCATATACGACCTCATCATCTTTGATACGGCGCAACTGCCATTCGGCAGCACATACCGCTCCGGCTATGGTGTCGATAGGGGCAAAGACTTCAGGTATACTTTCAAAGAGCTTTATCATGTTCGCTGCGGCATAGCCACCGGACAGGCAGGATATGTACTTACCCAGATCCTGTTTCCAGGCATTCTGGCTTTCCAGTTGTTTGTAACCCCACGAAATGTTAAAAGGTCCTATGCGCATTCGATATCAGGTATTCACCCGATACAAAAGTGAAATCTTAAAAAAGGGCTGGCAAATTGCTATAGACGCACTACCAGAGATGGGAAAATGTAGACTTGAAAAAAGCCCCTAATTGCGCCAGAACATCCGGTCCGTCATCATGCGGGTTCTTTCCCTCTTTGCGATAATTGGTAACGTTATTGATAAAAGCTGTATACTGCTTATTGCCTCTGTATTCAGGATTAAAGTATACGTTGTGCTTTACCCAGGAGCTCATCGCTAATATGCGGGTTTCTTTAGCAGTATAAGGCTTGATGATCCTTACTTCACATTCCGGCATCCGCTCGTTTATATCCTTCCTGATATCCTTGCCGGCAATAACCCAGCCACTGTTACCCTCGACTTCAACAAAATCAGCTTTGTTGCCGGTAGCCATATCAACAGTTGCAGGGATATTCACGTCGGTACCATCATTGTTGAAAATCACTTCTGTGATGTAAACCTTATTGCCTATGAGCAGACATTTCAAAGCGGCGTAGAAGTCGCCGCCCTTATCAGCAGGATCGACAGGTATGTACAGATATTCGGCTTTGGCTGTAGCAATAGCGGAAGGCTCATAGAATTTTAACTCGTTCAAAGGGAACAGCAGTCCTTCCGAAGCTGCCCCCCAATCACCTTTAGCAATCGCATCTAAAAGCTTTGTATCTCCACCGGAAGCGAGAACCAACTGTTTATAATACTCTTCCTGGTTGATGAAATAGTTATCAGAGTAATTAGCAAAAATCTTCTGTATATCAATGCCATCAAGGATATCGATCTTTGCCTTTTCACCAACATACAGCTCGGGGAAAAAGTACTTTAATACCCAATGGTTAGGCATCACCGGCGCTGTGTTGAAGGAGCCAATGAATTGCGTTATTGCTTTTGTTGTCCTGAGCCTTGGGAAGAGTAACTGAAAATCTCCTTGTTTCTCACCGTCGCCATCCTCAAACTGATCAAACTCTTCACACCAAATATGCGTCGGGTCTTTGATAGATTTTAACTTATCAGGCTTATCAGAGCCAAACGGGATAAATTTATTACCGTTGACGCACTGGATAATCATGGTCGATGTTGGTGCAGGGCTATAGCTGAAATACTGCTGCAATCCGTGATCTTCTATGCGTTCATACAGCGTTTCGAAGCAGGAGCCCCTTACAGTATCAAAGATCTTTCTGCCGTAGTAGCATTTAAAGTACTTATCGTTAAGGGCTTGATTGATAAGGTTATCAGCGATGTCCACCGATTTACCGGAACCATATCCACCATAAAGGAGCTTGATACGTGCACGGCTGTTCCAGAAAGGAAAGAAGATATCATTTACAGGAACGGCCCCGCATTGCTTGAGCAGGGCCTTATCTTCTTCGGTGAATTTTATCCACTCACTTGCCTTTACCGGGTGCAGTTCTTGCATTACTCCTCGCTATCTCTAAAAGTTTTGCGAATTGTTCTTCGTTCACCCCGCCTGTATTCACGTTGCCGCTATGCTGCACTTTCTCTGTAAACATACCCAGGTGTTTGCCTATTAGCTCTAAGGCCCTGTTAGCACCTGTACTGTCAAACTGCCATTCTCCTGTTTCCTTCATGCACTTTGCTTCAGGATCCCATACCATTACGGGCTCACCCTGCTGACAGCGGGTAGCGACATTGATCAGTGAGCTTACTACGTATTCAGAATCTATGAGAATATTCTTGCTGCGTTCATCCATCAATTCCTTGATACGCGTACGTATGACAGGTTTCGACAATATCTCAGAGGCAATACGGTTCGCAGTCTTTTCGCTATATCCCGCCCTTATCGCTGCCTGTGTGCCATTCAGGTCTTTCAGATATTCCTTACAAAAAATCTCTTGTTTGTCTTTTAAAGCCCCCATGCTATACCTCCGTTTTAGGTTCTTCAGAAACTGTCCAGGTTTTGATCGGCGTATTGGACACCGACACTTTACCCCAGGCTCCGCAACTATTGCAAAGACGTTTCACATCCGCGTCTGCTTCGTTCTGGGTATCTTCCTGCTTGCTATAATACCCGTTGCCCCCGCATTTCGCATCTACGATCGTGCGTGCGTCGAATATGATCGGGTTATCAGGATCTGTTACATCGTTAACCCCTGAGTTAATCAGTGCTTCAAGGTCCGCTTTGATAGACGCCGCTGTTGTAGCTTCTGTACTACCTACAGGGTAAGCATCGATTATCTCCTGCAAATGCAGCGGACGAATGAAAATCTTATTTGGATTAGTAAATCCCATACAACAAAAGTAGATTAGCTATTTACCCCGGAAAAGTTGTTATAGACGCACATTACGTTTTTCAGAAAAAGTTGTTCGGTATCCAGTACTGTTGTACAGAAATCCATATCTACATCCATCCGATTAGCCGTGATCTTGTAATATTTTCTAACGCTCTTATGATCTTTATGCCCCACGGCCAAACCAATATCCCCTACTTTCAGTAATTCAAAACGGATGGGGTATTTGACCGACAGGTAACACACGATCTGCTTTGCGATCGCTATTTTTGTGGGGCATCGACGGCTTATCCCCCATCGCTTGCTTTGCCATTTGGCGTTTCCTATATCCTCAGGGGTTACATTTTGCATAGTGGCTACAGTCTCAATAATCGTTCTCAGTAATTTGTTCTTATCCATGTTGTTGTGTTTTGGTTTTATGCTGCTACCGCGTTCCGGTACTTCTGTATTCTCGCTTTTACTGCCTGCATTAAGGCTTCCTGGCCTCCTGATTTTAAGTCTTGTGATTTGATAACATCCTGGTCCATCGTGTTCATCGCTATAAGCCGATAGTTTCGAACTGTAAAAACTTGTCCCTGCCTGTCTAGTCGGGTTACAAACTGCTGATATAGCTCTAGGCTCCATATTTGGCTATACCAGATCAGTACGTGGCCACCATATTGCAGGTTTAATCCGTGTCCAACACTCGCGGGATGCGCCAGCAGGATACGGATCTTGCCCTCATTCCACCGACGTTTGGTCTCATCCCCTTTAAAGGTTTCGGCACCGTATTTAGCTAGCCGCTTTTTTAGCCTTTCTAATTCGTGCTCATACCAGTAGGCGATCAGTATCGTTTCATTCGGATTGTCTTCAATCAATTCTTCCAGTGCGTCCAGCTTTTCATCATGCACAATATGATATCCGTCATCTTTATAGATCGCGCCGCCGGCAAACTGTAGTAGCTTGTTAGTTAGAGCCCCTGCATTTACTGCTGATATGTGCTCCAGGTCGCCTAAAGCCAATATTTGCGTACGTTCAAAATCGTTATACAACTTCTGCGTTACCGGACTCAGATGCACAGGAACATCGATGTCCATTCGTTCCGGTAAGTTTAACCAGTCCTTGGCCTTCATGCTGATGCAGATATCCCCTATTTTCTCATAGATCTCTTTCACGTAAATATCTTCACCTAACAACTTGTCTTCTTTCTTTATCACGTAGTCATACACCACATGGCCGTTTCGTCTGTTTGGCTTAAAATACTTATCCCTATAGCTGCCGATAGTTTTACCCAATCTTTCACCCATATCCAACAGATACATGGGCGCCCAGAGATCTAACAAACTGTTGGGGGCGGGTGTGCCCGTCAGGCCGACGATACGTTTCACTTTAGGCCTTACCTGCCTCATGGCTTTAAACCTCGCAGACTTAGGTGACTTAAAGCTAGACAGCTCGTCCAGTACTACCATATCAAACGGCCACGCTCCGCCATAATAAGCTACCAGCCATACCAGGTTTTCCCGGTTGATCACATAGATGTCTGCCTGTTGCTGTAATGCGTGCTTGCGTTCCTTTTCACTACCAAGCACTAAAGACAATTTCAGATGCTTCAGATGGTCCCATTTCTCGATCTCTTCTTTCCATGTGCTTTCGGCTACTCGTTTAGGCGCTACAACTAAAACCTTATCCACTTCCAGCCGGTTGTATTTCAATTCATCTATGCCAGTGAGTGTTGATACAGTTTTACCTAAACCCATTTCAAGAAACAAACCTGCTGCGGGGTTATCTATCAGATGCTTTGTTGCAAAATCCTGGTATTGGTGCGGTGTGTATCGCATTACAGACAGTTTAAAAATTCGGTTAATTGGTCATTGGTGCTTATAACAGAAACAGAAAATCCCAACTTCCGCAATTCTGCTATCACCAGTTTCTGCCGCTCAGAAGGTGTTCTGCCTTCGGTCTTCAGTTCTACAAACCTTGCCTTACCTCCGGGCATCAGTACAATCCTGTCAGGCACACCTGTATAAGCCGGGCTTACGAACTTCAAAGCCAAACCGCCTTTTTCCTTTACGCGGTCTCTCAGCTTTTTCTCTAGATATTTTTCCTGGTTGTTCATTGTTATTTTTTATAGGCTGTAAACGCGAAACACGATAAACACGAATTTCTTACATACGCGTATACGTGCGTTTAGGCGGTTACGTACACACATTTTACTCTCTAATTCATACTTATTTACTAAATAGCGATTTTCGTGTTTATCGTGTTTACACATGAGTTAAATTATTGATTGTCAATTATTATACTGTAAACACAATTACTTTTCGTGTTTATTTTTCGTGTTTATCGTGTTTACATTTATGGAAAATCGTGTTTACACTTTTAAGACTTCGTGTTTACACTATTTTGGCACTTTTTCGTCCTGATTCTCTACGCGGTAATAGGCTCTTTGAGGTCCATAAAACTTAAATCTCCTGTTGCTTTTTGCTCTCGCCCACCCCTCCATATTCTGCATGATCTCATGGATGTATTTGGTGTTATTAACAGTCATATCCTTGCTATCCCCGCGCAATAATTCACACCATATTTCTGCAACACATACCTGTCCACGCATCCTTATACCTTCTGCCTGCAGATCGTCACCAGCCATAAAAGCACGACGTTCATATAGCGTCATATCCTCCCAGTTATCAGGCACCAGCATATCCAAATAACGTTGTATGGCGCCTACGCGCTCATCTTTCTCGCTATGATCCTGCTGAATGCTAAACGCTTCTGCTTCCAGCTTCTCATCAAGAAATAAAGGCTCACCTGCTTTATATAGTGCTACCGCCTCAGCCCATAGCTGGCTAACCTCTTTGGGGGTTAAATCGGTAAATACATTTTTTACAGGCTCCTGTACCAAAGTGTCTACGGGCCAGAAACGACGGTTACCGGTAGGATCCCGCAGAAAGTCACGGTTATTGGTAGTAGCGAAGAACACGCATTGCCGGGGGAAATTCTCTATACGTCTGCCATAGGCTACACGATAACGGTCTTCCTGCTTGCTGATAAAATGCTTCACTGTCTCCAGGTCCGCTTTACGCAACCCGGCCAACTCACCTATCTCTACCAGCCATACACCCTGAATCTGTTCAAAAGCTTCTTTACCTTGTATGCTGCCAAAGGAGTCTGAATACCAATCCTTACCCAGCTTCTTAATAATGGAGCTCTTACCAATGCCCTGTTTACCTACCAGTGTTAGCACATAATCATACTTGATGCCCGGCTTGTAGATACGGGCAACTGCTGCGACAAGGGCTTTACGGGTCACTGCTTTTACATAATCCGAACTATCAGCCCCGAGGTAATCTATCAGCAAAGTATCGAGCCTATGCAGGCCGTCCCATTGCAGGCCATCCAGGTAATCACGCACAGGGTGGAAGCTATTACGCATCATCACCATGTCAATAGCATCTTTCACCTTCTGGATACCTGAAACGCTGTAGGCTGTCTCTATGTAGTGACGGATACCGGCGTCATCCTTATCGGTCATGTACTTTGTTACCGGTGTGATCTTACGCCATGGCAGGTTCTTAAGAAATACCTCCCGTTGTTCAAATGTGTTCAATGCCAGTTTACCCTTTAGCACCCCATCATTTTCAAGGATCAGCACAATGTTATTTATCGTGCTGCGGAAATTACCTTTCTTGTCAACATCCAATTTTGCTAGCCACTCATCAGATACCGGTTCTTCTGTTTCATCCTCAACAGTTATAAAATCTTGGTGAGCTTCTGCAAGGCGCTCCGCGCCTAATAGTTTACGCACTTCAGG
Source organism: Candidatus Dependentiae bacterium (assembly GCA_018266175.1). Classification (NCBI taxonomy): domain Bacteria; species Candidatus Babelota bacterium. The sequence continues at coordinate 23,136 of JAFEAY010000027.1, read as the reverse complement.
GTCTTTAGCGGCAAACTCCACCATAGCCGTGTAAGATGGCAGTTTATTACCCGGCGTACCTTCGCGGGCGTCTTCATCTTTCAGGCCGTATTTGTGCAGGCGTACCAGGTCAAAGGAATTACACAGCTTACCGCTTACAGGGTCTGTGCCATGATGCGAGTAAGCATATTTGTGTTCATAAATAACTAACCCCGCGGAGGTGCTGCCATGCTTGTATGTATAACGGCCCTCCACTGCACAGGGTGTATATTCATCAGCAAGGAAGGTCTCAATTGCTTCTTCTATGGAGTATGTACGGCAGAAAGCACCGATAACACCTGATTTCTCCAACGGGTCGCCCTGTTTCTTAATAGCGTTCTGGATGATCGTGTTGTATTTCTCACTCACAGGCCACTCGCTGCTATCCCTCCAGTTATGGTAGGTCTTCAGCAAGGCATCGGCAGATATCCAGGGGCCATCCTGGTATTCAAAGAAATACTCACCGTCCTTTGAGGTAGACGGCCAGTACATCAGGCGAGAAGGCTCGAAGGTAGTATGGTCGAAATACTCGATACCAAGATCGCCGGCAATGCGCCTGCTGATAGCTACATATTCATCAGGCTGTACAGCCCTGTCCAATGGCAGGATCAAACGTAAACGAGGGTTTACAGATGTATGTTTATGCGTAGAATAGACCACCGCTGCGCAATCATATAGCAACATAAAATCATCCCAGATACCCGGACGTGCGAAGTCTATATCCAGCGTTACCAGCTGGCGGTGTAACACATTGCCCTGCTTACGCCTGCCACTGCTCAGGTAACCACCCACAAAGCCGCCGATATCTTTGATCTCGTCCTGGCGCTGCTTCTTTGATGCAACATACTCAGCATGTGTCTCCGCGGTATAATGGGTAGTACTCAGCTTATCTATAAGCTCAGACCAGAGGGTTTCTTTGTTCTTCCAATGCAGCTCTTTGCGGCTGCGCCCGGTGGCAATATCGATCGAACCGTCGTGCGTTAATTCAATAGGCATAAGTCTCTTCTCTTATTAGGGATATGTTATAAAATCTCAGCTAAAAACCCCTCTTGTTTTAATGAAAAATTGATCTGTTGTTCTAAGTCAGATATTATACTAATGGCTTCAGGATCATTTTGTTTTACAGCTAATAGGTCATTCGTACTCATATAAATACAGACTCTACAACTAAATCTTTTTAAATAGGAGTATACTGGATGTAAGGGAATATTTTTTGTTTCTAGATATCCGAATATATCTTGATCAGACCAAGTATGTATCGGTAAATAATCCCAAACCGTTCTTTTACTATTGGTCATATTACTCCTATATAATTTTCTTTTTTTAGCCCGTGCAGGACTTTCAGATGCACGCAATCCCATGCAATTAATCACTAAAGGCCCGCAGTTGTTCCGTATCCATGTCTGTATGGGGCCTCGCTTCAAATCACTAGTACACTGCCTATGCTTCATACCAGGAAATTTTCCACGGTTTTGCACCATACTTAAAAATGTTTTATTGGGATTGCGAACAACCACTAATTCAAGACCAAAGCTCTCTACAATTGCTCTGCACCAATCTTCAGCACCTTTATGCTCCCATCCAGTATCAGCGAAAATCACATGTTTTTTAATTTGAGGGTATTTATCGCATAAATACGCAAGCATTGCGCAACTATCTTTCCCCCCTGAAAAATTAATTACTAACTCCATATATTAGTTATTACTTATACTCCCTAATACCTGCTCTATTTCGACCAACGTTTCTAAATAGTCTTTGATAGTCGTATTATCGGTCTCTGCAATGAGGTCATTAATCAATCGCTCTTTCTCGTCTATTGTCATCATCTTTAATCTTTTTTATAATACACGGTTTCATAACTATCAGCTGTTAACGGTAGATCCTTTGCCCAGGGCATTGGCTGGCTCATGATATGATTTACTTCTTCCGTGCTACCTTTACCATAAGGCATTTCCAGCACTACCTCATCATGCACATGCATCACCAGTTTATAGCCTGCGGCATCCAGCCGCAGCATTGCTTCGGCAAGACAATCGCGGGCAACAGCCTGCACGATGTTCTCTACCAGCTTACCGCCGTAAGTTTCCTGTAAGCCCCATTGCTTTGTCGTCTGGTTCATACCCATGAATACAAGCACAGGGCCATATTTACCGGGCACTAAGCGAGGTGACATATAAGCCAACCTGCGTTTACTTGGTAGCTCTATAAACAGGATATCCTTTTCGACAAAGAACCTGATACCGTGCTTTATCAATTGAGGTTCGCCACTGTCTACAGCTTCGATAGCCGCATTGCCCACAGCATCCCAGTAAGACACAATATTCCTATTGGCGTTGCGCCACATCTTTACCAGCTTTGGTAATTCCTCTTCTACCAACCCCATCTTTAAGGCTCCCATCTTAATAAGTGCATTGGGGCCACCCTGGTAACCTAATGCCAGCTCTGCCACTTTACCTTTCTGCCTTAGCGGTGAACCTTTCTTAATACTTTCTATCGGTACTTTGAACATCTGGGCGGCAGACGCTTCATAGATCTTACCGTGTGTGCGGAATACCCCTAACCGCCACACTTCACCCGCAAGCCATGCAATGACACGGGCTTCAATGGCGCTGAAGTCAGACACGATGAACCTGCTACCCTCCGGAGCTATAAACGCCGTGCGTATGAGCTGTGATAGCGTATCCGGCACATTGCCGAAGATCATCTCTACTATCTCTGCATCACCCATCAGCACCAATGATCTTGCAACGTCCAGGCTTTTAATAAAATCGTCCTCCATCCTTGGCAGGTTGTGCACTTGTATGCCACGTCCTGCAAAGCGGCCTGTACGGCCTGCGCCATAGAACTGTATCAACCCCCTAACCCGGTTATCCAGGCATATGTAATCCAGCATCGCTTCATACTTCTTAACAGAGGTCTTTGCAAGTTCCTGCCTGATCTGCAGAACCCTCTTTACATCGTCAGATCCGACTTGTTCTAATAATAAAGGCACCACTTCTTTGGTAAGGCTGGCCACGTTGCCACCTGTCTCATCACCTATCCATTGCTTTAACTGCGCAGCGCTATTCGGGTTATCCAGCCCGGTAAGCCTGATAGCTTCTTCCGTCAGCTTTGTACGCTGTACGGTGTCTATCTCAATAGCTTTGCCTATAAATACAGGATCCAGCAAAACACCTTCGTCATTAATGCGCTGGTCAAGCTCCCAAAGCTTTTTTTCCTGTGGCGGTATAGTGAAAAACGATATCTTATTACGTATGCTGCGCTCCACGACAACGTCCTGCACACAGTAGTTCCTGAAATCCTGCCACTTAGCAGGCTCATGATGTGGCAGGTTACGGTATCTCATGCCGTTGGCCTTGGTAGGCTTGCAAGGCAGTGAGAAGAATCGTATCAAAGCTTTACCGTTACCTTTCTCCTGCTCCAGCCTTAGCGCCTTGGCAACATGCTCCAAAGACATAGGCAAACCAAGCATAGCCGATTTAACCATAGTGCATTCCCACTGCTCTGCTAAAAGCGTAATGCCGAAGAAAGCAGCGATACAGGTACGTTCGAAGTTGGCGTTATGCGCTGTTTTCTTCACGTTCGGGTCTGTCAAAGCTGCTAACACATCAGCCGGCAATTGCTCACCGCTTGCAAGGTCTACCAGCTGTACAGGCTCATTGTCGAACGCATAGGCGAATAACAGTATTTCAAAATCAGGCGCTTCGACATACTTGTACACCCCGCAATTGCTCAGGTCTGTGCTGCTATAAGTTTCAATATCTATGGACAGGTTACGCATTTATCTATTTTCTCCTGCTTCCTTTTTAAGGATATCCAGGTTATAAACAATGTATTCTCTTACGCCCTGATGGGTACAGCCTTCATTCAAAAGCCAAAGCAGGTATTTAGCCGGTACTTCTATCATCGGCTTACCGATATGTCTGCCAAAAGGCATTGGCGTGTTATCCGTGATTTGCTGGCTCATAAAAGATCAATTCCTTTTAATGTGTTTTGCAATATTTCTATCAGCTTTACCGGTGGTACTTTCTGCATCAGCTCAGTTACTAGCTCCATTGTGTGCGCATCCAGCAGGTTATCGGTTTCAAATTTCAGTTCGCCTACCATGGTAGATATGTCGCTGATGCCTGCTGTATAAGCGTCGAGCCTCTCCACATCTGCACTTAAGCTTTCCAGGTCTTTTTCCAGTTCGCCATTTTTCAATTCTGCATCATCCTTCGCGTCCCAAGCGGCTTTATAGAAATCATCCATCTCATTAATCAGGCGTTTAATAGCCTCTTCGTATGTCTCGTCAAAGTCTTCATCGGTGATATCAGTCAGGGCTTTACCACTTGCCACTTTGTTGATGAAGTGCGTCAGATCAAAAGACGCATTATGATATTCACGGGGCTTTGGTTTTTCAGGCACCGTGTTTTTTTTTCTTGTACTTGTTGCCATAAAATATATTATTTGCGAACGGAGCAGGGGTCGAACCTGCGTAATCCGGGAACCCGGTGCCTAGCCACTCAGCCATCCGTCCATAAGTGCGGCGCGAAAGCCGCTACTTCTTTGTTTTAACCATTTATGCCCTCTTACCCTAAAAGATCATCGTCCTGGAAATCATCGGCAAAGTCATCTTCTGCACGCGTGATATTGCCCAGAGGTTCGCCGTCTGCAAGCTTCTGCAGGTGGTTCAGGCCTGCAGCAATGCCTTTATTACCATTAGTGTTATACGCGTAAAAGTTTACACTCGCACGGCCATAACAGCCGCTGTACATTTCATCTTTATCGATGATCGGCTGACGGTCTTTATCAACCAGCCCCGGTTTGTTCTTGCTGTTGGCGTTGATGAAATAGGCGTCTTTATAAGCAGGATCATCCGGGCGCTCTTCATCGCCATCACGCAACGGAGTTTTTAGATTTGCAGGAATCTTATTGCCAAATGTGGCCTTACCTGCTTCTGTTGCTGACTTGATAGCAGCTTTTACTTTTTCGATCGTCTCTGTATCAGACTTCGGTATGATAAGAGAAACGGAATATTTAGCGTCTGAACTGCCATCAATAGCTTTAGGTTCAAAGACATGCAGGTAACTGAATCTTACTTTACCTGTGATCACCTTAGTAGGTGCGGGAGTTGTTTGCGTACTCATTCTATTTTGTTTAAAAGTTTACAATTGTTATTCAGAGAAATCATTTGCTGCACTTTCTGCGCTGTTATACTCAGGCCGTTTATCAGACAGCGGTGCAAGCGTAGGTTTACCGGGCGGTTTAGCTACCAGGTTGTTCAGCAGATCGGAGAATATAGTTTTACCCAATACTCGCTCCATCTCAGTAATTCCGAGCGGCTCGGTCTTGCTGATATTCTCAGCCGGATAACCGGAACCGGTTAGGGTTGATAATACCAACTTAGGATCTGTGTATTTGCGGTTGCTTCTGCCTTCTACGAGTTTATAGCCCGGCCATTTCTTACCATTGTTGACGGCCTCATTCAACGCATGTTCCTGTACATCTTTCAGCCATTGGGAAAAAGTGTCTGCACGGTCAAGGATATGCGCAACTTCACCATCTTCCAGTAATGCAGGCTGTTTAAAATCATACTCAGCTAATTGCAGGTTAAAATCTGCATTCGCCTTACATACCGCCCTGGCTTTGCAAAACCTGCAATGGCTACCCGGTGCGTATTCACCTTCACCATCATAAGCCAGCTTTGCTTTGGGCTTCAGTTCCCGTTCAGACCAGTCCAGCAGTTCTGTAACATCTATCTGCCATTCGGAGATATTATCAATACGAGGCTGGAAGATGGTCATCTTCACATGCTCTACGTTGTAGAGCAGGCTATACAGATGGTAAGCGCCTAATGCGTATAGCATCATCTGCCTGTTCTCCACCGCGGTAACGGGCACACCCTTACCGTATTTCAGGTCGATGATGTTCATGACTTTATCTGCAATGATGATAGCATCACCTGTTCCAAAACCTTCAGGTACATATTCTGTCAGGTCTAATTTCTGCTCCAGGAATAACAGCGCATCTGAAGTATGGCTTTTAGCGAGGTTGAACTGTTCCAGCACATAGGCCGCATAATTCTCGCAATGATCTTGCATAGCAGCGTCGTAGTAGCTGCTTTCCTTTAGTTTACCGTGCAGCTTATTAAATGCTGCCTTGGTAACACTGCCTGTTTGATGTCTTAATAGCAATTCAGCAAGACTGTGCGCGTGTGTACCTTCTGCAGCGGCTTCACCGCTTTTGTCCGGGAACTGTTCTTCCAGCCTGGCTGACGGTGTACACGCCAGCCAGCGGGAAGCCCCAGAAGGAGATAATATTGCATGAGAGCCGGGCATATTACAGGGCGTTTGCTTTGTCAAGGAAATAGGCGAATTGCGCGGGCTTTAGTTGGGTCAGCATAGTTGCTCCACATTCGGCGAGTAATGCGGCAACGGCATCTCGTTTACCCGCCTGTATCTGTTTGGTAGCAGCCTGGCGCACTTGTTCAATCGTTACTTCATCTGCGCTTTTATCTGCCTTTGGTTCCTTCTCTGCTACGTTAGAAGTGTCAGCTGTCGCAGTTTTAGCTTCTGGCTGTTCTTTGGCAGGCTTTTCAGCTTTTGGCTTTGTTCCTGTGTTGGTTGTTTGCTGAACGGTAACTAAAGTATTACCGCCCAGGGTTTGCAGAACGGAAGCCATCTCTTGTGGTGTTTCCGCTGTTACGGTCAATGTTAGTGTCATTGTATTTTTATTTAATTGGTTTAAGATTTATGCAGCTTGTTCATTCAAAGTTTTCAGCAGATGAATAGAGTTGCAGTGTTTCGCCCAACCCATCAGGGAGGCAATAGATTGTTTGTTATCGTTGTAAAGAATAGCCTTGGCCAAATTGCGTTTGATAGACTTTCTTAATAATGTATGGGTGTGAAAAAACCGATACCCTAAAAAGTCTATGCCTCTGCTATCAACCGGAAATATTTGATAATTGTCTTTTACTGTAAGCTTCAAATGATCCCGGAGATAAGCCCGCACTTCTGCAAGTAAAGCGTGCAGGTAAGGTTTCTCGGCTGCGAGTAACACTACATCATCGCAGTAGCGGAAATAATATTTAACTCTCTTATCCTCTTTAAGCCAATGGTCAAAATAACTGAGGTAGAAATTTGCCAGGTATTGACTCATATAGTTGCCAATTGGTAATCCTTTGGCGCTATCAACGATCTCATCGAGTATGATTAATAAGTCAGCATCTTTGAATTTCCTGCGCAGCAATGCTTTGAGAATATCGTGATCAACATTTTCATAGAACTTCCTGATATCCAATTTCAGGCAATAGGTTGTGTTCTCTTTATCCTTTAAGGCTTTTTGCAGTTTCTTAACTGCAAGGTGTAGCCCTCTACCCTTGATGCAACTATATGTATCTGCGGTATATACAGAAACAAATATGGGCTCTAAAATCCTGATGATCGCATGGTGTACTATACGGTCCGGGTAATAAGGCAATCTGTACACGGTTCTTTCTTTAGGTTCCTGTATTGTGAATACATCGTAAGAGCTTGTGCGATAAGTTTTGTTCTTTAAGGTCTCATGCAAATCGACCAGGTTTTGCTCTCTGTTCTTATTGTGCTTTATAACTCCGCGCTGTTTTGCCTTACCTTTCTGGGCCTCGGTATCTGCTAACCGAAGGTTATCCAGGCTGATAATCTGTTGAAATAAATTGTTCTTACGTTTCATATCCTTTGCTTCAGAGAGGTCGCTTTCTCCCGGCAGAAGCCGGGATACTAACGCCCTGTTGTTGAATGTTATCTTTTGCCTTGTTGGCATGGTCTGCATCAGTATTTCTAAAGCATTTGCGGGAACCGACGTTGGTATTGGTGTAGTTGTAGTCGACGTTGTTGAACGAAAAGCCACAGAGCCAGAAAGCCAACTTCGGAACATCTGATGCACCACCGTGTAATGATTATATAGTGTATAATTGTTTGTAGAGATCGAAGCCTATTTTCGCTGCGTGTTCTGCCAATTCCCTGCTACGGAAGCAAAGGCGGGAACCGACGCAGGTAAGGGTGTAGTAGGAGCCGACGCGGAAGAACGAAAAGCCACCACACATTTTGAAATAAGGATAGTACTTATATTCATTAGAGTTATCCCAATCAGGTGTCCATCCCTCGTTAAGTGCCTTCGCGATCACTTTCAGCTTTTCATACGCCACTGTATCGTCTGCAAGACCGGTATCTTCAAAAGCATCCGGATCTAACCCTAAAACTGTGCATGCATCTTCAAAAGACTGTACGCGGTCTGTGATCTTCATGCTGAAAACATCTTTACCATACAGGTTTTCTAGCAAAGTCCTGTCATTTTCAGAACCTTTTTTATAAGCGTTCAACGCTTTATCTACTGTGAGTTCTAATACTTTTCCCACGGTTATTGATTTTAGTTAATTAAGAAATCGTTGTATTCAGAAAGGAAGGTCTTACCAAAGAATTCAGCCAGTGCACTGGTACGGAAGCAAAGGCGGGAACCGACGCTGGTAAGGGTGTAGAGGCAGCCGACGTGGGCGAACGAAAAGCCCTTTTTCTTATTATCCCAAACGAAATATGGGTAATACTTGTACTGGTTATCGTTACTCCAATCAGGTTTCCAGCCCTGGTTCATTATTTGCGCCGCCAAACGCAGCTTACGAAAGGCGTTCTCGGCTATCTGATCGGCAGTTGCGGTTTTTGGTAGTGCATAGCTTCGGGCATTGACACCGGCAAGTCTGTATATGTCTGCGATTGACTTAACTGTCTGCATCAGGTCAGGCTGAAACATATCTTTACCATGCAGCTTTTCCAGCAGTTTCTTTTCAGCGGCGGTGCCACTCTTATGCGCTTTCAGCAGAGCGTCTTTATCTATTTCAACAGTTGTTGACATTGGTTATCTATTTAATGATGAAGATTTAAGCCCTGGCACGGTGCAGACCGAAATAGCCCGTATTACCACCGTGTTTGAACGCGTTGAGATATTCTCTGAATTCTTTTGTTTGCCGGATATCAATAGCACCAACCGTTTGCAGAAGGCTAGACATGTCACAATCCTTTATCATGTAATTGATAGAACAAGTGAACATCGTCTTCCATTCAGCTCCGCGGTCTTCTTCCTGTTCGAAAAGAACCTGGTATACTATGAAGCCATCTTTTGAGAACTTCAGCTTTTTAGTGCCGCATTTACTATTATAATGCAGTGTATCTTCAAAAGCGATGTGTTCTGAATAGCCGCAGGCTATTATTAGTTCAGCGACTGTATCGCTTATTGGTTTTGAAAAATTTTCTATCTTTGAGTTCATAACAGTTATTGATTGTTTATAGCCCCTGCCCTACACAGGGGCTATATTTTTATGCAGGAATGGTGAAATAATCTTTATACAGATCCTTGAATTGTTCTACAGCGTATTTTGCAGCTTCTTCGCTCAGGAAGCAAAGGCGGGAACCGACGAAGGTAAGGGTGCAGTTGAAGACGACGCGGCGAACGAAAAGCCACCCTCGGCGTTTTCATCGTTCATATAGAACCAAGGCATCCATTTACGTTCATCTGTGTTTTTCCAATTAGGCATCCAGCCGTTATTGATAGCTGCGATGATGATTGGCAGTTTATATGCTGCTTTCAGATGAGCTTGCATTGCATCAGGTGCTTCTGAGAAATCAGGCAGTGCGTTGCTGATGTTGAGAGCCGCACAGGCTTCTTCGAATGATTTTATCTGGTTGAATTCCATAACGGATTATTGATTATTGATTAATGGTGAAGTATGATTTGTACAGATCGATGAATTGGGTTGCTGCGTATTCAGCTATCTCTTCATTACGGAAGCAAAGGCGGGAACCGACGCCGGTACCGGTGAAGTGGGAGTCGACGAGGAAGAACGAAAAGCCGTCTTTGCAGTAGAACCATGGGTAGTATTTGTATTCACCAGAGTTATTCCAGTCAGGTGTCCACCCACCATTCAAGGCCCTGGTAATTACCGTGAGCTTATAATGGTCAGTCATTGCCTGCCTTTCGGCTGCAGATAGCATACTGAAATCCGGCAGATCGGTGGTCATGTTAAGCGCCTTACAGGCATCTTCAAACGATTTGATTTGGTTGTAATTCATAACAGTTTATTGATGTTGTTCTTCTTTTTGAAATGATGCTTGCCACTTTGTTACATTGATGGCAAAAGTGTTTGTACCAGGTTTCCGCATCACACATTCAGGGAATGTGTTCCTGAAATGCCTCCATTGCTCTTTGGTCATCTCACCATAGTAATGCTGCTCGAAGTATTGGCGGCTTACTACTTTCTCTGCCTGCACCTTTAGCATATGGTATATCTGATCTATACGGCTCATTAGGCGGCGGTTTGTTCCAGTATTAAGGCGTTAAAGAATTTCTCCCAGGAGTTATAAAAGAAAGGCCCCTTAGCACCATTATTCGATATGCGAACTATAGTGCTTTCACTGATCGTAACGCCCATTTCCTTTAACCTGGATTTTGTACCTCTCAGACCACCATATTGAGCAATTGCCATATTTGCGAGTTTCACACCGGAAGCTGTTAGCTCCTGCACCTCTGCACCTTTTGTCCTTTTTACGTAGTTGATGGCTTGCATGTTATGGTATTGTTATTTGCTTACTGTTCTATTTATTTAGTATCTTTCGCTGTTACCTTGCATCGTTTTTGCGATGTTGATGTAAAGATAATCCAACATTTGTTTGTTTTCCAAACATTTTTTGGTAAAGTTTGGAATATTTTATTACGCTATATAAAAATATATTGATAATGAACGTTTTAGGAGAATATATACATTCGCTTAAGCGGCGTAAAAAGATAACGAGTCAGACCGATTTTGCTGAAAAAGTTGGTTATAACAGATCGTATATCAGCGACTTAGTAAATAATTCAAAAGAATTACCCGACAAACTGCTGGACAAAATCCAACAAGTGTTTGGCGAAAATCCAACCGAAGTTGTTAGTGACGCAAATAATAAAAATGATAATATCAAACAGCCAAAAAAGACAGGCTTCTTTGCTGATCTTCAACAATTTATAGATGATTATTCCGGGAAAACACTTGCCGAACTTGATGAGGAGGAGCTGAGAATACAATTAGAGATAAAAGAGAAAGCTAAATATCTAAAGGAATTGAGAGAGCGTAAAAAGAAAAATGGCAACTGAGAAAAACAACAGTAACCATTGCGTTGAATATTATTAGTTTTAATACCCCCAACCCTCTATATATGGACGCTCAAACATACGCAAACGAGTTCTATCTAACAGTTTACGGATTCCTATCCGTAGCAATCCTATTTATGATCCCTTTGGTAAGGCTCAAAGCTATCAGAGTAAAGATCAGGCGCAAATCAACCAGCATCGATACTGGTAAAGAAATATTGGAAATACTAGACCAGCTGATTATGGACGCTGAATCAGAACTTGAGGGATAAGTTTACGTGTAAGCATCAGGGCCCAACATACCAGACCGGTTATTGCGGCTTCGTGTATGCCAAATACATAGGGATTGCCCCCTATATACTCAAATAGCTCAACGGCCATAAATGCCATATAAAGCACTGGCATGAAATAAATGGGTACAAGTTTCCGGGAAATATAGATAGCCATCAGAAGATTGGCGATAGAACCACCCACTTCAAAATAAGACCTGAAATCATGGAATGCATAATACTTAATAAGCTTGTCGTTGCCGTAAACAGTAAGCTCTGAAACAATTTTAACGAGTGTCACTATAAGTAGCAGAATATTATCAGGCTCTATCTTTTCTTTGAATTTAAATATTGCATATAAAGCCGTTATCGCAGCCATGCTGAAAATAATATAATCATCGGTCTCCAGATGATATTGCCTAAATAAAGCTTTATCTATCATTAGCCCGGCAAATACAATGGCGGCAGAGATATTAAAAAAACGAACTGTTTTATACTTATCCTGGACCAGGAGCAGACTCATGCACATCAACCCGAAATCCCAGTTATAGTCGAATAGCTCAAAATCAATTTTGCTCGTGATAAAATTAACCACGAGCAAAAAGATCAGAATGATATTTACTGTTTTTGGTCTCATTACTTGTTAGGAGGACGAGGATTACCCCATATATCCAATTCACACTGTGTAGAAAGTTGAGACGTGCCATTTACTGTAGCCGACAAAGGAATCGGGGTACCGGTTGGCAGATCCGCACACAGAGCGATACTATTCCCGTCCTGACTTGTGCCACCACGGAACAAAGAGGGATAATTATTTGCAAGGTTAATCGCTGTGTCATTGTACGTTGTTGTACCAATAGTTACTACAACATTATCATTTACAGATTTTACGTACCAGCAGTTCCAGTTACTCATATGTTCGTAAGTTTACTGCTAATATAGCATCAAAACCCATGAAAACAATAATAGACCAAGTCATTAACATTAACGGTGTAGATCATCACGTAGTAGTAAATATGCCTCACGGCGGTGCCGGTGGTTCTTATCATGTAATGATCGATAACTTCTATGTGGGCGCTATCGTAAAATACCTGGGCAAGGGCTGGACATGGATGGTTGAAGGTGAACAGGCAGCGTTCCTTACTTCGGACGATATCGAGGCTATTTTGGATGCTGTGAGAGCAGAAGAAGACCGTATTTAACCGTAAATGTTTCCGAAATACAGGATTTCAGATGTAAAAATAATTCCTGACGAGGCTACCACAGTTTAAAACATGAAATCCGCTACTGATGCGGGTTTTGTGCTTATAGCAGCTACTGCAAAGGAATATAGGATAATTCAAAAGTGTGCTTTAGTGTGGTTAAGTGTGATAATTTACATAAATTGTTTCCGAAAATTATGCCCAGTGGTCAAACTCCCTACCGTTAAATTATCCTTTCAAAAGCAGCGAACCGAAGATAGCTTTGGTTATCTATATATCATAATCCTATTATCCGGACAGCGTAAATACCTCAAAAGATCACTCGGTTATAAAATAGAAGAGAAGCATTGGGATAAAACCAGAAACTGCGTTAAACCCTCCTGTATAGGTTTTGACTTTATCAATACAGATATCAATGCGCAGGTTAACGATATTATAAAACACTTCCAGGTACTAAAACTCAATAAACAGGATATCACCCGCCAGGTGATTGAGACTGCTTTGAACGGCAATGGTAAATCTGATTTTGTAGATTTCTTCCAGCAGTTCATTATTTACATATCGCAGGCCCGAAAGAGCAAAACAGATAACAACAAACGATACAGCGATAACAATGTAAAAAAATGGCAGGGGATATTAAATAGACTAAAACGCTACCAGGATAAAGAATGTTCCGGGATGCCTATTCACTTTGCCGGTATTGATGTTATGTGGATGGAGCGGTACGAAGCATGGAACGCTAAAGAACTGGACAAAGATACCTCCCTACCCGTACTCATGAGCCGGACAAGGCAGATCCTTAAGAAAGCTTCTGAGAAAGGCTTGTTTAACATGGCCCAAATAGCAGGGTACCGGTCACCGGTATATAAGAACCCTGATCGTGGCTACCTTACAATTGCAGAGATAGATACTATATGGGATGAAATCCCAAAGTTTGAAAGCCGAGTGCATGAAGTAGTTGCGTGCTTTTTCCTGATAGAATGTCTTTCCGGGCTACGGTTTAGTGACTGGATGCGCTTCACGCTGGAAAAGCTGATCGATACCAACCGGATAAAGGTAAGCGCCAAAAAGAACGGTGAGCCGGTATATTTCCCATACCATAAAAGCCCACGACTCAAGAGAGTCATCGAGTATATCGAAGAAAAAAACCTGATCTGTAACTACGCCGAACCTACCGTTAACGAGGCATTGAAAGAGATAGCCGCAATCTGTAAGATCAAAAAGAAGATAACCACCCACATAGGCAGGCATACATTCGCTACGCTTATGCTGGATCTGGGGTATAGTGAGGCCACAATAGCTGAATGGATGGCTGTATCTGAAAAGACGGTTAAGATATACGCAAAGCGTATCAGGACAGCGGCCAATAGGGAATATGAAGAAAAGGGAGGATTATAAAAAAGCCCGGTAGAAACCGGACCTTCTATCTTTCCTGTATGAAAACAACACTTTATCCTGTCGAGAGAGTAGATAAAGCTCTTTTATAATATGCTTCGCGGTCTGCAATACCATTTTGCCCACCGTTCACCAGGTATGTGATGTATTGTAACGGACTGTAATTCTTTGTTTTGCTTCTCCAGGTATCAGGCAAATCAGCGAATTTGTTTAACCCTTTCATAGACCAGAACCAGCATGAAGCAGCTACGGCATATTCGGGAATCTCTAACAACTCAGGGCTCTTTAATAGTCGCGCATCGCCAAACAACGCCATGCTGCAGGCCATATAATTGTTGCGACCGGTACATTGTATCAGCCCTCTACCCTTGTATAAAGGGCCATCACCCGGATGAATATTGCCAAGATCAGCACGGCCTTCGTATTGCTTACCTGTAGATAACTCTTTTACAAACCTGAAGCCGCCACTTTCATGCGCTGTCTGGGCTATAAAATGTCTTATTCTTTGCGGCGTGTCAATGCCGAATAAAGGCATGTACTTATTCAGGTAAGGGATAAATACGTCTGCGTTCTTTGGCAGGTTTGGCGCTATGGCTTTTAGCTGCTCAAAGGTTATGAGCGGAGCGAGTTTATTACCCTGCTCATTCCTGGTATTATCGCTGTTCATGATCGTATTCATTTTACCCAGTCAATAAATTTGCCTCCGAAACGAGCCCATAAGAATCTAACAAGCAGATAGATACCGACAATGGCCCAAGTCCATAAAGCAGCTTGCATCCATTTATTCTTTTCTTTCAGAAAGCCAATGGAATCTTCCTGAGATTTGTTGTACTTCGCTTCCAACTCCTTATACTCGGCTTTGGCTACTTCTAAATTCGCTGTAAGCTCCTTGCCTACAAAAAGCAACTTTTCTAAAGTATCAATGCGCAGGCTATCGCATGGTGGGCATGGTGTCTTTACATATTTGGTATTTACTGACTTGTCAGATTTTGCCAAATTCACCATGCTATCGCAATTGATAGTTACATACTCGGTTTCTTTTTTAGTGATGGTCTGCCCCTGCTTATAGACTACACTTTCATGTATGCTATCTTTTGTGGGGAATCTCGCTGCGCACTCCTTCGCTATTGTAATGGGTGAAATACGAGCCCCTTTATCTATGAGCCTTTCAGCCCGTTTGGAGGTGTTGCAGCTACTGAATATCAAATACATCAGCAGATATAAAAGAAACACCATGCTGGCGTAGGCAGTAGCTAAAAATGTGGGAGATTTAACCCCTTTATTATTATTCATACTATTCATCTTTTTTGTTTAACCCTAACACCTTCATAAAAGGTTTTACTATGATCTCATATAAACTGGTGGCTACACAATAGCTTATCAGGTATTTTGTATAATCTTCTCTGTGCAACTCGCCGCCCATCCACATAACTATGATGTACAGTGTAATGAATAAGCTGCCTATTATAAGCGTCTTACCTGCACTCGCTATACTGATTACTTTTTTACCTATAGGGATAATAGATGTACCGGGTGTATATCTTTTGACAAAAAAGCCGCTACAAAGCACTAACAATACAGAAACCCAATCAATGTGTTTTGTTAGCAAAGGGATAATACCATCGTTAATAAATGTTACTGTGTTCATAAATTATTATTTAATAGTTTGTATTGGTGGATTTGTTTTGTACTTCAGTATCTCAATATCATTCTCCGCTTTGGTTACTCGTTTTTCCAGGAAATCGACATGCTGGTTTGTCAGCTTGTAATCACTCTTATTATCTCTTATCTCGCTGATGATGTTGTTATAAAGACCAACACCCACCATAATGCAGCTACCTGCAGATATAACAATAGTCCATACCAGCTTAAGCGTTACGCCTCTTATCTCTTTTTTTTCTAAGTCAGTCATTATGGTACTCCGTATATTGATGTTAAATAAGATGCTACAGATGATTCATTGTGTGCACCACGGTATATTATCAATCGCTCTAAAACAAAGGATGAAGAGTTAGTACCCAAATACCCTATAGTAAGATTGGTTGCTGTAGAAGTCGTGCCCAGGCTGCCAGTAGTAACAGCACTATTCACTGTAGCATAAGAGTTTGGTGATGCGCCATTAACCTTTACTTTTAGCATATAGTGAGTACCGTTAGTCAATGATGTAGTATTAGTAATAGAGCCTGTACTGGTAAATACTTTCCAATTATTTACTCCAGAAGATCGAGTCACGAAAGCGTATAGATTTGTTCCGCTACCGTTATCGTCCCCAATCTGAAACGCGCCGTCACCATTTGTTGTAATGGTATTTGCTACTACTGCATATATGGTGTATTCGGTAGTTAGCGCCCCGGTAATGACCATTTTATCAGCTCTGCTACCGGTAAAGGTGATTTTACTGGTGCCATCCCACAAAGGTTGAGCCCCACCTGTTGCCTGCACCGCCGCTGAACCTGCACCAGCGCTTTGGTTTGCCCATGAACTTACCCTATTTGCAGATTGCGTTACACCTAATGCTGCATTATAGTCACCCCACAGGTTTGTAGTTGGCAACCCGCCACCACCACCTGCAGCTTTCTGCCCCATGTAGTACTGCCCTGTTGCCAACAGAGGTAAAAACAGTAATATGGTTAATAGTCTTTTCATTTTAAATTATGATATACCTGCAGTCTTTTCTATTAAATGCTTTTGTACTCTGTCAATTGCCATATGATAATAGTTAGCATCATTTTCAAACCCTATATAATTACGTCCTGTATTGATACAAGCTATTGCTGTTGTACCGCTACCCATGCAATTATCAAGTATTACCATTCCTTCGTTGGTATATGTTTTAATAAGCCACTCAAAGAGAAGCACAGGCTTTTGGGTAGGATGTTTTGTTGCTTTGCTATTATCTCCAAATAACGCTCCATTCCAATTACTTATTTTAATAACGCTGTGAGGATATCTCGTCCCGTCATAAATATATTCTCCTATATTACTATCCCCATAACCTACATAACGGGATCCTGTTTGCTTCCTCACCCTCGACTTTTCAGTTACATTGTATTTTTGAGGGTTATAAATAGGTTGTTTTTTATAAAAAATCAGAATATTTTCATGCCCTTTCAATGGTCTCCTGTTGGCGTCATAGAACCCAAGCTTTTGGGTCTTCTCCCATATAATTTCATACCTAAAAAGTTTTCTATTACTGTTTATTAAGTCAGTTGTAAAAGGCTGTGAGCCTGTTAAAACAATAGCCCCATTATCCTTTATTATTCGCTCGTATTGCGCCCAAAGTTTATCGAATGGTATCACGGAATCCCATGTACATTGTGTTGTGCCATAGGGAAGATCGCACAATATCATATCAATACTCTTATCAGGTATTAGCTTCATACCCTCTAAGCAGTCTTCATTATATATTTTATTGAGTTCAACCATATTTAAAATCCATCTACTACGCCTACCAGATCCCATTTAGTATCTGCGCTATTATATTCAAATTGTACGTGCATGGTCTTGCTTATCGTGGTGGTGGTAGGGAGTGATACCGTAGTACCCGCCCTGTATATTGCATTCCACGTTAACGCTCTTGCTGTACCGTTATCTTTTATGCGTATGGTTAGTAAGTTGTGGTTAGCAGGCGTACCGCTTGGCGCTGCGAATGTGGGGGCTGTTGCCAAAGCAGTTACATCGTAATAGTTCTGCCTGGCATCACCAGTTGGTGTGATGGTAGATGCAGATGTGGTATTGCCCTCTACATACTCAACAATAGTACCCGTAACCGTTGGTAAAGAGTGAGTACCCGTGTTAGTAAAGGAGCTAACAACAGGCGATGAACTGAATGTTTGCACACCTGTAAAAGTCTGCCCTGCATCAGTACGGGCTATAGTGGCATTAGCATTAGGGAATGTAAATGTTTTTGCGCTTGTGGCTGGCCCCGATACTGTGAAAAACCCATTACCTGTACCACCATAGGTAGATGATATAATACCTGTAACATCAGCCGAACCATTAAAACTATTACCATAAATGTTCCGTGCTGTCTGTAAAGTAGTAGCCGTACCTGCGTTGCCCGTTACACTCGTTTGGTCACCTGTATTAGTGCCTGAAGTATTACCGATAACTACTAATTGCGCATCGGTTACATAGTTTTTATTGGTAGATGCTGCTATATCTGCTGTTGTAGCATCCGCACCAGCCGTTACAAGCCCTTTGCTATCGTAGGTTATTTTTGTCTTTGTTGCCCCTGTAATCGTACCGTTAGCAGGCGTAAAATAGGTATCTGCATGACCATTCAGGTTAATAGCATTACCCGAGGTAGAAGCGTATTTAGCAGTATCGGCATAGTTTGCGCTGTCAATCCTGTGTTTAGTGGCAAATCTTGTATCCCATAAACTGTTATAGTCAGTAATCCCATATCCTGCTATTGTTGTGGGTGTACTGGTTATATCAGTCCATGCGTGGGTATGTGTGATGGGAGCATATACAGAAGATAAAGCAGATATGGCGTTTGCAACATAAGTACTACAGGCCTGAACCGTAGGGAACAAAGTATTATTGATGGTGCTAAATGACGTAGCCTTATTCGCTGTGTTTTCAGGGGTAAATCCTAATGCAGCTTGCTTATTATTAAATGTTGTCCAGTCAGTAGGGGATAAAGCACCCCTGTTTGTTCCTGAAGCAGTAGGGATATTAAAGGTGTGTGTAGTGCTTGATGAGCTGATATTAAAATCAGATCCGCTTGTCCCGGTAGCAAATATTTGTGTCGAGCCTGTCAGACTATTAAGCGATGTAATACCACCTCCTGCCCCTGCTGTATGCAGGTAACGAAATGTTTTAACCCCGTTCTTCCATTCAAATAAACTGTCATTGCGAACTGTTACGCTATCTATAAGATTAGGGGCATCTATATTCCCATTCGCATCTGCAGACGCTAATGTACTACCAACACTATTGAGCAGCTGCCATAGGTTTGCCGTTTGACTTGCTGCACCTCTTATAGTAACCCCCGTTTCTGTAGGCAATCCTATACCTATATCAAGCCTTCCTGAAATTAGATTTCCTGGTCGACCTATACCAAGACCACCGTTATAATTATAAGAAGCACCTATGGGTATAAAGGCCCATGTATTGGTAGCTGAACTATACTGCTGCCTATCTTTTAAAGAAGTATCATTACCGCCGGCTCCATTATTTGAAGTGCCATATATCTGCCATCGCACATTTGCCCCGGCATGTTTACCGGTATCTTTCCAGTCTTCAGCAGCTTGTATAAAGAGGTAATTGCTGTTTAGAAATGCACTACCGGTATTGCCCTGCGTTTGCCAGGCCCCGATCAAATCGCCGCTTACGGTTGCCGCGTTAGGGTTATTAATAGTTCCCCTCGATTGCCTTTGAAGCAATACGGCATTTCTGCTATTACCGTTACCATAAGATGTTTGCGTAAGAATGTTCGTAACATTACCTTCCTGGTCTATCTGCAAACCCCCGGAGCCTGATTTGCTACGTATAATTAATTTGCCTGTGGCAGGATCAAATATTCTAACTGTATCGCCACTGGTATTGATATCATATATCTTTTTGCCTGAAGTCTTAAAGTAATTCACTACATCACCCCAAAACCACGGTTGTGCATCTACCTGGATGCTCCATAAAACCAATAGTATAGCTAAAATCCTTTTCATGCTTAGTATGTTACCATCATGGCAAAAAGCCAGATATTAGAATTTGAAGTGATGAAGTTGTTTACATTGAAATTCCAGCTCATAGAAAACCGTCTGTCCATGCCGGTTTTAATCATAAACAAATCGGTACTTGTAAAAGCTGTGTTAGGTACTTTATTCCCCGCTGCGTCCAGTACGGTAAATGTTGGATTATAATGATCGTTTAACCGGCTTACGGTGTAACCGTGATTACCCATGTATTGTACAGACCATCTGGCATAGTTTTGACCTGAATAGTTTGATGTATAAGAAAGTCCGTTGCCGTAATTTGGATTCATCGGCGTAGGGTTCGTTATTTTAAAGCTATAGGTTGGTGATACACTCGTATCAAAGATTATGTCTGATATGGCATATTCGGGCGTGAATGTTCCACCAGTCCAGGTAAAATATCCGTCCCACGCGCCACGGGGTGCAGAGCCATAAATTTGTATGTTATCGAGATTCCCCTTACAACCTACTGTTACACCGGCGGCGCCCATGTCATCATCAGGGGTGGCGATGCACACTAACACCCTTTTACAGGTAGTATCAAAATTAACCTGTAGGTAAGTACCGTTCACTGTAATGCTTGCTGCATGTAAGGTATCATGGTCATCGCTCCATCCGAGAAACCGCCATGTGATATTGTTAGAACCGTCAATAGAAGGGCGTAGGATGCAAGTATATATTTTAGCATTTCTACCAGCCCCGAGCTTTTCTAAGGCTTTATTGTAATTATTTAAAAGCTGTGCAGTGTCTGAATAGGGTAATTTCAATGCATCATTAGTAGCCGCTAACAGGCTATCCTGCTTTCTTTTATACTCTGTAGCTATTCTAACCCCTGTATCAGCATATTTGGCATATTGATTTTTCTCTGATTCATATAAAGGATCTATTTCCGTATAGGATGATAGCCAGGGCACAGATATCGTATTCCCGTTGCTAATGGCTATGTGCTGGCTGTCAGGTAGTGAAAGTGTTTGCAGTTCATTGGTTACACTGCCATCAACCTCTGTAGTTAAATAACCCTTCGCCAGTATCCTGTTTTCAAGTGCTGTAATGCTATCCCGCAACCTGGTAACAGTAGTATATACATTGCTATCTGCACCGCTGATGGATGCACGTATGGCCGCGAGGCTGTCCTTTAGACGGGTAATGGTAACGAACGTGTTACTATCTATCACCGCTACACTGCCTACGCATTTATCACGAAGTACAAAGCTGCCATCAGGAGACACACCCAACACTTTGCAGGTATCAGTACTCGCGTATCGCAATAGCTTAATGATGCTATCCACCTGCAGACTACCAAGTACGCGGTTTATGTCCTTCGGGTTGGTAGATCCTAAAGGTTTTACCGTACCTACCTGAGCAGTTGCGGAGACATGAAGCAGTACTGCAATAAAAAATATTATTCGTCTCATACGTCTAAATACATAAAGTCTATATCGCCGGCGATCTCTCCATCGTCAGCGAGTGTATAATTGCTAAAATCAAGTGTGCCGGCTACCGGATCGTGATCAATACCCAGCTTTGCCCACTTGGTTGGCGCACCATCCAGGAATATGATCGGTGCGATCTGGTGCTTTAGCTGATCATTGGTAACAACAGATACTTTTACAGGTACCTCAACAGTATCAGCCCACTTCCATGCTGCCGGCTTACCACCGCGATACACAGTAACGCTGTAACGGTCCACACTTTTAACGATGATCCGGTTAGCAGTCGCACCTGGTGTTATATTGTCGCAGTTACACATTAGCAGATGATGAATTTTGCAGCCAATACAGTTTTTACCAGTGCACCGTCCGTAAGGATCATTTTATAATCATAATCCTGCGATGCAGACAACTTAGCCCAGAAGGGAGTAGTGAAGGTGAACGTAACGGTTTCATCTACCATATCCACAGTACCGGCAAGGCTTGTCACCTCTACACCGTTATACTTATAGATATGGAGCTTTAAAACAGCGGTATTGGTAAGGATCGTATCTCCATTAGCATCTACCAGGTCCATAATAAGAGGCAAGGTATCGCCGAAGCCTACCCTTATAGGGTTAGTGGCGGCACCATACAGATCTATTTCTTCGCAGGACATGAACCAAAATTACCCGCGCGCTATACCTTAGTGAAATTGCTATAGACGCACTACCATGTAAGGGAATAAAACAGCGCGGTCAAGGCATTTCTTGCAGTGGTAGACGCTGCCGTTGGAGCTGCTGCCGGGCTTTGACCCACCATATTGATTTGCCCCCAGCCACCATTGTAAGCATAGTTGGTGCTACCGTAAAACTCATTAAAGAAAGCATCTTCGGCAGCATTGTTAAGGCTGTTATAATTCAAATAGACATACCGAAGCAGTTTGAACGGCTTGTAGCTACCCGATACTAAAGCTGAGGCCCAGCCTGCGGTAATGCCGGTAATATTGCTGCTGTTTATGGCCAATTCCCGCAACTCGTCTTTGGCGGGGGCCAGAAAACTAAGATCAAGCGATACAGCGCCGAAGTTCTGGAAGAAACAGCCGAATTTGCGAAGCTTTGAAGATACCTTTGTTGCGGGGTCTATAGCGGTAACCTTATTAGATTGCTGCGGGAATTGCAGCACGGTCATAGAATTACCGAAGGTGTATAGCCGCCAAACCTTATTACCTGTGGTGTTATAAATATAGAGCTGCGTAACAGTAAGCGGATTGCCCAAACTATTGTTACCCGGCTCCGTAACGATGCCCGGAGGCAGATGATCTGAATCAGGTACCAGGATATGAAAGCCTGTGCCGCCCTGTGTGTACTGAAACGGGGCTGTTGTGTCAGTAATATTTACCGTTGCCTCCAGATAAGTTGTGCTTACCGAAGCTTTGGTAACCACTATAAAGGATTCATCCTCACCGTTTGTATAGGTAAAGTTATCATCCACCCATGAGAATAGCCCCTGAAGATCGTGCTGCGGTACCACAACGTTATTAAAATAGGTGAGGTACCCCGTATCATAAGAAGCATCTATGTACTCGAACACACCGCCGAATATCTCGTTACCATTCTTATCGCGCATGCGCCATTCGGTATTTACGTAAGGATAGGTACCCGGGCGGGTAAACAATGTTACCGGGGCCGTATTGAAGAAAGCGCCTGCAGCATCGTTATAATACTCCCTCAGCTCTATCTCAGAGAAAAGCAGCGGGAAAGTGTTGTACCTGGTGACATCGAATTTAGCGCCGTCGTTCTTGACATAACGCTTTTCATTGATAAGAAACGTATCTGTACAGAAAGCGCGGTTGATCTTATCCAGCATCCATTCAGGCACACCGTAATTACCGCCGATATTAAGCTTGAATACCCTGTAGGGATTACCGTATAGCCTGCGGACATTATCATCCTGGTCAGAGAATACAACATCATCGCTGGCAGGCTCCATAGTCATCCAGTTG
>JAFEAY010000026.1 GCA_018266175.1 Candidatus Dependentiae bacterium | reverse complement strand
TTTTTATTGCCTCGTTTCGTGCCATCACAAAACGACTTTTACGCCGCTGTTGGTGTTATCACCAACCGGCGCAAGTTCTTATCGGCAAAACCTATTTTCCCAATCTTATTTGTCACTTTTTGCTTGCCCAAAAAGTAACCAAAAAAGGCAGCGACGCGTAATTACCCCTAAGCGTAGCATAGCCCTGATTTAGCTTTTGTACTACTGTAGTGCCAAGCAGCGGAACCCTGATTTTTTGCCTCGTCCTACGCCGCATGGTCGGCGGAAATTAGTCGGCAATGGGAATGATAACATTTCGTTTTATTACTTTGGTAATCCCTGAAAGATTATAAAATATCTTTTCCTCTTTTATTGTTGGGGTATTGTTATAATGATAAATTTCCTTACCCAATAAATGTTCGTTTTTATCAAATAGTGTTATAGCAATGGAATTATGTTCTCTGTCAATATTAATTTTTAAACATTCAACCGCTCCTGTATATCGTTTAGTATTTAATACTTCTTGGTCTGTTCTTTTTCTTATAGTATTATAAATACAAGATGTATCATTTGTCATCGCTTCAATAAAGAAATCGTACTTAGGAAAATAAAAAAATAACGGTAAATTCTCCCTCACTTTCCCATGCACTTTCGGGCGTTTTAGTTTAGCTATCGAATAAGAATAAGATTTATTTTTAAAAACCAATACCTTTGGTACAGGACTGATTTGATCCGAAGTGGTGAAAAGAAATGCATTATTATCCCATAGTATTTTTGCAATTTCCCATCTGTATTTTAAATATTCTGGCTTCATGTCCTCATCTTCAAAATATTTATTGATATACGCTGTTATTGGATTTTTCACCTTTAATACAAATGATTTTATAGTATCACTATTGGCGTAAGCACATAATGATTGAAACTCAGTTTTATCAATATTAAAAGTGTCGTTTTTAAGTATTTTTCTTGCTATGGTCTCAATTGCATTCTTTTTGGAATACCCTCTATTTGAAAAATATTCTAACATATAATTACTCCATATAATCCTATCTGTTCCTTTTGAATCTTTGAATACAATTAAATACTGTCGCATGGATGAAGTATTGTTTAAAATATGTAATACGCCATCTTTACTAACTTGTCCAACAGATTCTTTACTATACAATAACACAACTAAAGTTATTATTAAAATTTTTCTCATTTTTTCTCTAAGTTTAAAAATTCATTATTTCCTGCAGGAAATAAAAAATATAATGCTTTAACCTCTGGTTTCTGAATCAACTTAATAATATTTAATTCTGTAGTTTTTGGGTTTGCTCTAACTAAGGCAAGCGGATAATATTCTACTGATTTTCTTACGCCGCCGTTGGTGTTATCACCAACGGCTCAAGTTCATGTCAGCAAAACCTATTTTCCCAATTTTATTTGTCACTTTTTGCTTGCCCAAAAAGTAACCAAAAAAGGCAGCGACGCGTAATTACCCCCACGCGTCGCACAGCCCTGATTTAGCTTTTGTACTACTGTAGTGCCGGGCAGCGGGACCCTGATTTTTTGCCTCGTTTGGTTCAGCTCTTTTTGTGTCTTTTTTATTGCCTCGTTTCGTGCCATCACAATTAAATTACCTATTGCATCGTAGGTATAATTGGCGGATTCAGGTTGATGATCTATATCGCTCTTATAATTGTTGCTGTATGCTGTTTTATCTGTAACTCTTTTTAATTCGCGTTGAGAGAATTTATTATAAAAAAACTTTTTTTCTAAGGTATTAGTAGTTTTATGGGAACCTTTCTATGAGCGATTATTTTTTTAAGGTGCGTCTGTTGATAGGAAGAATATCTAAAGTAATTGTGAAAATTGCTTACTTGAGAAAACATGTAAATCTTTCTGAATATTCTTTAACCTTTCAACAAATAAAGTATTTTCTTTGTTGATTT
This sequence comes from Candidatus Dependentiae bacterium, assembly GCA_018266175.1. NCBI lineage: Bacteria > Candidatus Babelota bacterium. The sequence goes on along the minus strand of JAFEAY010000026.1, from coordinate 2,025 downwards.
TTGTTATCTCGATAATTTTTTTAAAAATTTGGTCCTTTTTTGAGATTACAAACTCAATAATCAGTTTTGTAACCTCAGCAAAGATATTCCTCATTTGAGAATTATTTTTAATAAATAAAAGTATATCTTTTTTATAAAAGAGCTTGTAATTTTCCAAGCAATAATCAAAAATGGTTATCTGAAATATATCACTATAAGATTTTATACTTTTAGTTCCGATTATATAAAAAAAATTCTTTGGAAATAATTTTAAAACAGCATTCAACAGAGTTTCAACATTACCTATATGTTTTTTTTTATATTTTATATATAAACTTTTTATTTTATTTAATATCCTATTTTTTATATTTGGATTATGTGCAATCTTTTTTAAAGGATACTCATCTAGGAAATATAGTACCGTTTCATCATCCATTTTTAATACAGCTTCAATGGTTCTATATTCAATTCGTTTTGCGTTAATTAATAAGGACACAATTTCTACATTCATAATGTATTCTATTTAATCAAGACTTATTTTGTTTTTTCCCGTTTTTCGACCAATCCGCTTTGCTTCTTCTTGTAATTTTTTCAAAACAGCTGTATTTCTTGCGGCTTTAGCTGCTTTATACAGTTCCTTAAGTTGCTCTACTGTTTTTCCAGTGTATTCATTATCAATCTTCTTTTTCCCTCCCTTGGAATATACAATATATCCAACTATAGCCACTTCAGGAGTTGTTATTTGCAAATCATGAATAACTGTTTGTATAGTTATACTGGTAAGTATTGCAGCAGTAGTTATAACAACAAGACCCGCAACAACTTTGGGGCAGGACCTCCAGGCGTATTCTCTAATGTCATTGCACCTGCAGACATCGCAACTTCAGTATCTGGTTTTTTAAAATCAAAACTATAGGTTAGGATTTTAGAATTCTCATCAGTTAGTTAAGGAACAAGCGAACCATTTTTTCCATAACCAGCGAAGCTACCATCTTTAGTCTTCCACAAAGCACCGTAAATATCACCATTAAATTCAAAAGCAGAAACACTACCTGGAGTAACATTAACCAACTTGGTACTTCCGTCTAAAGTCGAAGTATTTGAGTTGAGCACACTTGTTATTTTTGCACCGTCTGGAAGATTCATTGTTCCGCCATTAGGCATAGTTACTGTAGTATCGCTATTGCCGTAGGGATCTACATTAATTATTGGATTATTTGAAAATGCAGCATAAGGACTTTCATGTTCTTTTCGGACAGGATCACAGTTCCAACGTCTGCCCAAGCGAGGATCCATTTCCCAAAACTGGGCTGTGTAACTATTTCCTTCGCCTTTTATTTCATCCGATTTCTCTTGTCCGTTAAACCCATACCTGTACCCACCTTTATTCGCATATTGATAACCACTACCAACACTTCCTCCATCATCATTTACATAACCATTTAAAATAAAATCATCCATCCTGAAAGTGCCTTGGGCATTGCCGTTGGGATAGGCTGCATCATGATCGTAAAGTTTTAATAAAACCGTTATGCTGCCGGTGAGGTTTTCTACAGCATTTTTTACTTGTACTGTGCCGGTGCTTTTTACAGTGTTGTTTCCTGTTCCGCCGGTGGCGGGATAATAAAGTGTGCTATCTCCAACTTCAATTCCATTTATGTACATTTTCCAATGCCTGTAACCGGAATTACTTACCCTGTTATAAAATGAAAATGATTTTATCCCTACTTTCTTACCACTCGCAATATTAAGTGTTAGGGTTACAGTTGATGTATCTGAAGTACTGTTATCAAAAGCAATGGCTTTTCCCATATTAGTATTGCTTGCGTAATTCGTCCACATACTCCGGCTGTTTGTCCAGGAACTGTTGCTAAGGTTAGCGTTGATAACATTAGGCACAGTTACATAAGGATGAACAGACGGTGTATCGCTAAAGCTATGTTTATATAATTCTATAACTGTTGTATCAATTACCGCTGCTGCTTCAGTAGAGGTTGTTCCTACAATGTAAGTAGTTGTATCTATATAAAACTGACGCTGCGGCAT